>NZ_JBMNDR010000004.1:196785-236653 GCF_052543235.1 Streptomyces sp. SAS_272
GGGCCCAACGACACGACGAGTTTTGTTCTGCAACCGCCGACCCCGCACGCGAACCCGCATGCACATCCGCTTCCGCTGTCGCACGCGAACCCGCTCCCGCACCCGGCCCCGGGGGGCGAGCCGTCGCAGACCGTGTCGGCGCAGGCACCCGCGCAGGCACCTTCGCAAGCGCCGTCGCAGGGGCCGTCGCAGACGCCGGTCGACGGGACGGCGCAGGAGCCCGGCGTCGGGAGGCTCGTCGCGGGACGCTACCGGCTGCTCGCCAAGCTCGGGCACGGCGGCATGGGCACCGTGTGGCGCGCCAAGGACGAGACCGTGGACCGCGAGGTCGCCGTCAAGGAACCCCGTGTGCCGGACCACCTTCCCGAACGTGAACGGGACAAGGCGTTCGAGCGGATGCGGCGCGAGGCACGGGCCGCGGCGCGGCTCGACCACCCGGCCGTGGTCGACGTCCACGACGTCGCCGTCGTCGACGGCCGGCCGTGGATCGTGATGGAGCTGGTCCGCGGACGTTCGCTCGGCGACGCCCTGCAGGAGGGGACGCTCGGGACGCGCGAGGCGGCCCGGATCGGCCTGGAGGTGCTCGGCGCGCTGGAGGCCGCGCACGCGGCGGGCATCCTGCACCGGGACGTCAAACCGGACAACGTGCTGCTCGGCCGGTACGACCGGGTCGTCCTCACCGACTTCGGCATCGCCCAGATCGAGGGCGAGACCAACCTGACCGACACCGGGGGCTTCGTCGGCTCGCCCGAGTACATCGCGCCCGAGCGGGTGCTGGGTCGGCGTCCCGGGCCCGCCGCCGACCTGTGGTCCCTGGGCGTGGTGCTGTACGCGGCGACCGAGGGCGTGTCGCCGTTCCGCCGCAGCAACACCCCGGCCACCCTGCAGTCCGTCCTCAACGCCACGCCCGCACCGCCCGCCGCCGCGCAGGGTCCGCTCGCCGAGGTCGTCGGCGGCCTGCTGCAGAAGGACCCGGCGCACCGTCCGACGGCCGCGCGGGTGCGGGAGCTGCTGGAGGCCGCCGCGAACCCGCCCGCGCCGCAGGCCCCGCAGGCCGCTTCGCCCCCCGAGCCGCCGCGCGTCCGGCGCCGGCCCGGCCGGGCGGTCTGGATCGGGCTCGGCGCCGCGGTCGTCGCGGTGGCGGCAGCGGCGTATCTGGTGTTCGCCGATCCGTTCGCGGGACCGCTGCCGGACGGCTGGACGACGAAGCCCGAGAAGAGCGTCACCGCGACGCTGGCCGTGCCCGACAGCTATGTGCGCAGCGAACCCGAGAAGACCGCCGCCGCCGGCGACCACTGGGTCGGCTACACCGACCCCAGCGGCGCGATCTCGGTCGTCCTGCGGGTGTACCGCAGGACGGAGGACACCGGCCATCAGATCAAGGACTCCGCGGCGGCCGAGATGTACGCCGACAACGGGGACTTCAAGGAGTCCGGCAGCTACCCGCTCGACATGCCCAAGGGTCCCGCAACCCGCACGGACGACAACGCGACCTTCCACGGCCGCAAGGCCGCCGGGAACACCATCGTCTACACCACGGACGACAGCCGGCAGCCGGCCCCGCGCGAGCTGCGGATCCTGTACTACAAGTCCACCGCCGGCGACATGTACAAGCTCATGATCGGCTATCCGGGCAAGGGCGACTTCACCGCCCGCGGCCGCGAGGTGGCCCGCACGGCGATCGCCCACCTGGAGATCGACCGGCCCTAGGGGCCACCCCGCACCCCGCCTCTGACCCTTCCCGGACCCGCCCCCGGACCCCGCCTCTGACCCTTCCCGGACCCGCCCCCGGACCCCGCCTCCGACCCTTCCCGGACCCGCCCCCGGACCCCGCCTCTGACCCGCCCCGGCACCGGTGCGGGAGCGCGGCGGCCGGACCGCGTGGCGAAAGGCACGGGAAACGCGGGACGCGCGGGGCTCGACGCCCTGATCAGCAGGTTTGTTGCCAGTGAACGCTGGCGTCGTGTGTGCGAGCGGTGAATCCCTATTACCGGCGGGTACCCAAAGTCCCCCGCACGTCATACCCTGCGGCTCATGACGGACTCGCAGGCCCCGGAGAAGACTTCGGAACAGACGCCGGAAACGACTGGCACCAACCCCATAGCCCCCGCTCCCGCCGGTGTCCGCACCGCCGCCGACGTGGTGACCCCCGAGCTGGTGGCCCAGCTCACCAAGGGAGTGACCGGCTCCGGCCGCACGGCCAACCACACGCCGTTCACCGGCGAGAAGCTCGCCGACCTGCCCGAGTCCACGCCCGAGGACGTCCTCAAGGCCTACGAGGCGGCCCGCGCCGCCCAGGCGGTGTGGGCGAAGACGCCGGTCCGCGAACGCGCCGCCGTCCTGCTCCGCTTCCACGACCTGGTGCTGGAGCGCCAGGCCGAGGTGCTCGACCTCATCCAGCTGGAGACCGGCAAGGCCCGTCTGCACGCCCACGAGGAGGTGCAGGCCGTCGCGATCGCCGCCCGCCACTACGGCCGCAAGGCCCCCTTCTACCTGCGCCCCAAGAGGCACGCCGGCGCCGTGCCGACCCTCACCAAGGTCACCGAGCTGCGCCACCCGCGCGGTGTCGTGGGCCAGATCGCCCCCTGGAACTACCCGCTGGAGCTGTCGGTCGGCGACGCGCTGCCGGCGTTCGTCGCGGGCAACGCGGTCGTCATGAAGCCGGACACGGAGACCTGCCTGACCGCCCTGTGGGCCCGTGACCTGCTCGTCGAGGCCGGTCTGCCCGCGGACGTCTTCCAGGTCGTCCTCGGCGAGGGGCCCGTCGTCGGCCCCGAGGTCGTCCGGCACGCCGACTACGTGTCCTTCACCGGCTCGACGCGCACCGGCCGCGAGGTCGCACAGGGCGCCGCCGCCCGGCTGATCGGCGTCTCCCTCGAACTCGGCGGCAAGAACGCCATGCTGGTGCTGGAGGACGCCGACATCGAGAAGGCGGCGGCCGGCGCGGTGCGCGCCTGCTTCTCCTCCGCCGGTCAGCTCTGCATCTCGATCGAGCGGCTGTACGTCCACGAGTCGATCGCGGACGCCTTCGTCGAGCGCTTCGCCGCCCGCACCCGGGCCATGCGCCTCGGAACGTCCCTCGCCTACGGCGCCGACATGGGCTCCCTGGTCGGCGAGCGCCAGATGGAGACCGTGACCCGGCACGTCGAGGAGGCCGTCGCCAAGGGGGCCACGGTCGTCGCCGGCGGCGTCGCCCGCCCCGACGTCGGCCCGTACTTCTTCGAGCCGACCATCCTCGACGGCGTCACGGAGCCCATGTCCGTCTGCACCGAGGAGACCTTCGGCCCGGTCGTCTCGATCTACCGCTTCAAGACCGACGACGAGGCGATCGAGCACGCCAACTCCACGCCGTACGGACTGAACTCGTCGGTGTGGACGAAGGACGGCCGCCGCGGCCGGGAGGTCGCCTCCCGCGTGCGGGCCGGCACCGTGAACGTCAACGAGGGCTATGCCGCCGCCTACGGCAGCGTCCAGTCGCCGATGGGCGGCATGAAGGACTCAGGTCTCGGCCGCCGGCACGGCTCCGAGGGCATCCTCAAGTACACGGAGGCGCAGACGGTGGCCCAGCAGCGCCTGCTGCCCCTGGCGCCGGCGCTCGGCATGGACGACGAGAAGTACGCGGCGTTCATGAGCACCAGCCTGAAGGTGATGAAGGCACTCCGGCTGCGCTAGACACATCCCACCCGTTCTCAACGAGGAGAGCACGTGTCCCAGGACGCCTACGACTACGACGTCATCGTCGTCGGATCCGGCTTCGGCGGTTCCGTGACCGCACTGCGTCTCACGGAGAAGGGTTACCGCGTAGGCGTCCTGGAGGCCGGCCGACGTTTCACCCGGGAGTCGCTCCCCAGGAACTCCTGGGATCTGAAGAACTACCTGTGGGCCCCGAAGCTCGGCATGTACGGCATTCAGCGCATCCACCTGCTGGGCAACGTCATGGTGCTGGCCGGCGCGGGCGTGGGCGGCGGCTCGCTCAACTACGCCAACACGCTCTACGTGCCGCCGAAGCCGTTCTTCGACGACCCGCAGTGGCGGGGCATCACCGACTGGCAGGAAGAGCTGCGGCCGTACTACGACCAGGCCCGGCGCATGCTCGGCGTACGCCTCAACCCGACGATGACCCCCTCCGACGTGCACCTGAAGGCGGCCGCCGAGCGGATGGGCGTCGGCGAGACCTTCCACATGGCGCCCGTCGGCGTGTTCTTCGGCGACGGCGAGGACGCCGACGGCACGGCGAAGGCGAAGCCGGGGGAGCAGGTCGACGACCCCTACTTCGGCGGCGCGGGCCCCTCCCGCAAGGCCTGCACCGAGTGCGGCGAGTGCATGACCGGCTGCCGGCACGGCGCGAAGAACACCCTGAACGAGAACTACCTGCACCTCGCCGAGCGGGCGGGCGCCGTCGTGCACCCGCTGACGACGGTGGTCTCCGTCACCGACGACTCGCAGGGCGGGTACGCGGTGGCCACCCTCCCCACCGACGAGCGCCGCAGGGGCAGGGCGAAGGCGAAGGGCAGGGTCTTCAAGGCGCGCCGGGTCGTTCTCGCCGCCGGCACCTACGGCACCCAGACCCTGCTGCACCGGATGAAGGCCAACCGCCAACTCCCTTACCTCTCGGACCGGTTGGGCGAGCTGACCCGTACCAACTCGGAGGCGCTGGTCGGCGCCCAGACCGACGACCGCCGCTACCGCAAGGCGACCGGCGCGCCGAAGGTCGACTTCACGCGCGGCGTCGCCATCACCTCGTCCGTCCACCCGGACGCCGACACCCACATCGAGCCGGTCCGCTACGGCAAGGGCTCCAACTCGATGGGCGGCCTGTCGATCCTTCAGGTGCCGTACGCGGAGGGATCCTCCAGGGTGGCCGGCTGGCTGACGAACGCGGCCCGCCACCCGCTGCTGGTCCTGCGCTCGCTGTCCAACCGCCGCTGGTCGGAGCGGACCATCATCGGCCTGGTGATGCAGTCGCTGGACAACTCGCTGACGACGTATCTCAAGCCGTCCGGCGTCGGCAGAGGCCTGCTGACGGCGCGTCAAGGACATGGCGCCCCCAACCCCAAGCAGATCAAGGCCGCTTCCCAGGCCGCCTCCGCGATCGCCGCCGACATCAACGGCTTCGCCGGTTCCAACGTCGGCGAGCTGATGGGCACCCCGCTCACCGCCCACTTCCTCGGCGGCTGCCCCATCGGCGACTCCCGCGAGAGCGGCGTCATCGACCCGTACCACCGGCTGTACGGCCACCCCGGGATCTCGGTCGTCGACGGCGCCGCCGTCTCGGCGAACCTGGGTGTGAACCCCTCGCTCACCATCACCGCCCAGGCGGAGCGCGCGATGTCGTACTGGCCGAACAAGGGAGAGACGGATCCGCGTCCGGCGCAGGGCGCGGCGTACGAACGGCTGAAGCCGGTGGAGCCGGTCAGCCCGGCGGTGCCGGCGGACGCGTTCGGCGCGCTGCGCCTGCCGTTCCTCGGGATGCCGACGGTCCCGCCCCGGCAGTAGGGCCGCCCGGGCCCGTGTCCGGCGCGGCTCCGCCTGTGTCCGGCGCGGCTCGGCCCGCGTCCGCCGGCGCTCGGCCTGCACCCGGCGCGGCTCGCACCCGGCAGGGCGCTCGGCCTGCACCCGGCGCGGCTCGCACCCGGCGCGGCTCGCACCCGGCGCGGCTGGTCCCGCACCGGGCTGGGCCGGCACCCGGCAGGGCGCTCGGCCTGCACCCGGCGCGGCCCGCACTCGGCTGGGCTCGCACCCGGCGCGGCTGGTCCCGCACCGGGCTGGGCCGGCACCCGGCAGGGCGCTCGGCCTGCACCCGGCGCGGCTCGCACCCGGCTGGGCTCGCACCCGGCGCGGCTGGGCCCGCACCGGGCTGGGCCGGCACCCGGCAGGGCGCTGGCTGCACGCCGCGCGCGGCCGGGCCCGCAGCGGTCGGCCGACGCTTCCCTCAATATGTGACCCACGTCACAAAGGGTTCCTGTCAGTAATCGGGTCGCTGTTCCGCTCAAGTCAGCGGGAGCAACCGAAGCGACAGGAGCGCATCGCATGAAGCACCGCATCGTCATCCTCGGCGCCGGCTATGCCGGGGCCTACG
This sequence comes from Streptomyces sp. SAS_272, assembly GCF_052543235.1. Classification (NCBI taxonomy): domain Bacteria; kingdom Bacillati; phylum Actinomycetota; class Actinomycetes; order Kitasatosporales; family Streptomycetaceae; genus Streptomyces; species Streptomyces sp. SAS_272. The sequence goes on from NZ_JBMNDR010000004.1 coordinate 202,865, forward strand.
TGGCCGGGACCCTTGCCCGCCGGCTGTCCCCGGCGGACGCCGAGATCACCGTGGTCAACGCCGACCCGGACTTCGTCCAGCGGCTGCGGCTGCACCAGCTCGCGGCCGGCCACAAGATCGAGGCGCCACAGCTCACCGACGTCTTCGCGGGCACGGGGATACGGCTGCGCCTGGCCCGTGTCACCGCCGTCGACTCCGAGCGCGAGATCGTCGCCGTGGCCGACTCCGACGGCGGCGGCGAGCTCGGCTACGACACGCTCGTCTACGCCCTCGGCAGCCACGGCGACCGCACCGGCGTCCCCGGCGCGGCCGAGCACGCCTTCGACGTCGCCGCCCGGCCCTCGGCGCTGCGCCTGCGCGATCGCCTGGACGGCCTGGGCGAGGGCCGCAGTGCGGTGGTCGTCGGCGACGGGCTGACCGGCATCGAGACCGCCACCGAGATCGCCGAAACCCGGCCCGGCCTCTCGGTGACGCTGGTCGCCCGCGCAGAGCTGGGCGCCCGGCTCTCCGCCGGAGCCCGCAGCCACCTGCGTCAGGCCTGCGACCGGCTGGGCGTCACAGTCGTGGAGCACACCGAGGTCGAAGCCGTCGAAGCGACGCGGGTGCGGTGCGCCGACGGCACCGTCCTGGCGGCCGACGCGACCGTGTGGACGGCCGGGTTCGCGGTCAGCCCCGTCGCCGCCGCCGGCGGCCTCGAGGTCACCGAGAGCGGGCGGATCGTCGTGGATCGCACCATGCGGTCGGTCTCGCACCCGAACGTCTACGCCGTCGGCGACAGCGCCTACGCCGTCGGCGACAACGGCCGGCCCCTGCCGATGTCCTGCGCGTCGGCCGGGTACACCGGCATGCAGGCCACAGCCGCGATCGTGGGACGCCTGACCGGCCGCAAGATCGCGAACACCAAGCTGGAGTACCTGGGCAACCACATCAGCCTCGGGCGGCGGGACGGGATCCTGCAGATGGTCGATGACGAAGGGCGGGCGAAGCCGACGTACGCGGGCGGTCGGAAGGCCGCGCGGGTCAAGGCGGGCATCCTCAGGATGTCGCTGTGGACCACCTCGCACCCGACGTTCGCCCTGCCCAGGCGCAAGCGCCGCCTGGCCGCCGCGCCGGACGCGTCCGCCGAGACGGCCGTCGCGCAGCCGTCCGGACTCCGCCTGGGTTGATGGGCGTGGACAGCGCCGCCGCCGATCGCTTCGACATCGGCCGGTTCGAGGCGGGCCGGAACCGGCTGGCCTCGTTGGCGTACCGGCTGACGGGCTCCGCCGCCGACGCCGAAGACGCCGTACAGGACGCGTTCCTGCAATGGCAGGCCGCCGACCGGCAGCGGATCAGGGTGCCGGAAGCGTGGCTGACCAAGGTCGTCACCAACCTGTGCCTGGACCGGCTCCGTTCGGCACGGGCCCGCCGCGAACGCGCCGCCGGCGCCTCGCTGCCCGAACCGCTCCTCGACGGCGACCCGATGCTCGGCCCGGCCGACACTTTCGAGCAGCGCGAATCGGTCTCCCTGGCCGTGCTGACTCTCATGGAGCGCCTGTCACCCCTGGAACGGGCCGTGTACGTCCTGCGTGAAGCGTTCTCATACAGCCACGCCGAGATCGCCGAGATCCTCGACGTCACCGGGTCCGCAAGCCAGCAGCATCTCCACCGGGCCCGGCGCCGCATCACCGCCGCGGACCGCCGCGGCGGCGAAGTCGACGCGGCAGCCGCCCGCAGGGTCGTCGAGGAATTCCTCGACGCCGCCTCCTCGGGCCGCATCGAACGGCTGGTGGCGCTGCTCACCGACGACGCGATCGCGATCTCGGACGGCGCCGGTCGGACGGGGAGGCTGCTGCGGTTCGACACCCCGCAGCGCATCGCCGCCGTCGCGCGGGCCGGCCTCAGACCCACACCCGCGAAACGGCGACTCGCCGGCGGCACGCCCGCCGTCCACTACGCGCTCGTCAACGGCGCCCCCGCCGTCCTCTTCGTGGTCGGCGACCAGGTCGTCGGCACCATCACGTTCGACCTCACCCACGGCAGGATCGCCACCGTGCGCGGCATCGCCGCCCCCGCCCGCCTGGTCCGCCTCACCGAAGCCTGGAGGCGGCACGGACCGGACACCCCGCTCATCACCCGGTGGTGACCGAACTGCCCGGACGACGAAGGGACCTGCGCCCCCCTCCGAGCGCAGGTCCCTTCGTCGTGTCCTGATGCGCGTTACGCGTGCATGCCGATCTTGCGGCGACGGGCCGCGAACACCGCGCCGGCGCCGGCGAGCACGGCGACCCCGCCGACCAGGCCGATCACCGCGAGCGTGGAGTCGGAGCCGGTCTCGGCGAGGCTGCCGCTGATCGGCTTGGCGCCGCCCTGGGGCTTGGCGCCGGAGGTGGGCTTGTCGCCGTTCGGCTTCGCGTCGCCGGAGTCGCCCGCGTCCGCGCCGGCGGCGAGGATCCGGACGTCGTAGAAGTCGCCGTTGCCGTAGCAGGCGGAACCCTCACCGGCGTAGATGGCCTCGCTCAGCGCGAACGAGGAGCCCGCCGGGGCGGAGGCCTTGACCTTCACCCGCAGTTCGAGGCTCTCGGAGGAGTGCTTCTCCAGCGTGTCGAGCAGTCCGACGAAAGATCCCGTGACGTTGACCGTCTTGCCGTGCTCGTCCTCGAAGGAGTCCTGGAAGCTGTCGGTCCACTTGCCGTCCTCCTTGACCTGGATGACGGCGAGGCCCTCGGACAGGAACGCGTCGGTCGCTTCGTCGCCGTACTCGAGGAACGCGTCGATGTACACGTTCTTCAGGTCGCGGTCGGAGTCGTTGTCGACCACGAACGTGAAGCCGTGCCAGCCGGAACCCGCGACGATCTTGCTCGGCAGGCCCTTGACCTGCGCCGACAGCTTCTCGTCCAGGTCGAAGGAGTCGCAGTCCTGGTACGGGTCGAACCCGTCGCCGCTCGCGGTGGCCGACGCGCTCGCGGTGGCCTTCCCCGAGCCGGAGGCGGAGGGCGAGGAGGAGCCGGACGCGGAGGCGGAGGCCTTCTGGCCGTCCGTCGGGGACGACGAGGCAGACGAGGCGTCGGTCGGGGCGCCGGACGCGCTCTGGCCGTCCGAGGCCGAGGCGGACGGCGAGGAGGCGCCGGTCTCGGAGGAGGACGCGCTCGGGGAGGAGGACGTGCCGCCCTCCTCCGCGAAGGCGGCGGGCGCCGACAGCAGCGTGAGCGGCGCGATGACGGCGGTCGCGGCCACGGTGGCCATCGTGCTGCGGAGATTCATGAAGACCTCGTGGATCTGGTGGTGGAGGCCTTCCGCATGGGGGTGTGGGAGTGGCCTTGGCTCGATACGTGTGACCGATCAAGGCTGGAAACAGTTGTCCTGAACTCACGGATTCTTTATGTGACGCGCGCCACGGAAGCCGCCCTTCCGTTGCCCTTCCGCTGCCCGTCCGCCGCTTGTCCGTCGGGCGGGGCTTCCGGCATGACGAAGGGCCCCGCGGGACGGATCCGCGGGGCCCTTCTTTACCGTCAGCACCGGCGTCAGGGCAGCGCCGGTGCCTGGGAGCGGCGCCGGGGGGTTGCGCCGCTGGTCTGGACCTTTGGCAGTCGAGAAGGGCAACAGCGCACGTGAGGCGGTTGCCCGAGGGGGACTTGGGCCCGTTCGGGGCTTTCTCGCATCGTGCTGGATGAGCGCGGCCTCCGCAACCGTTTGACCCAGCCTTGTGCATTTTTGCAATTTCCGCCGGTCGGCCCCGGGCGTCCCCGAGGCCGGCCGTTCTCTTGGGTGACCGGGCTGCTGTCCCCTGCCGTCCGGTCACTTTCCGGAGCGAGGTCCCACGGCGCACGAACGCGATCCGTACGCCTCTCGCCCCAGCGAGCCACGCGTGGTTCTTCCGGGCCCGCCCCTGGCTGGCGCGGACACGGGGACCAACGAAGCACCCCGGGCGGCGGTCACGCGCCGTACGGGTGAGAGGACGCCCGAACTGGCGCGCGACCTCGCACCGCCTCGGCACGGCTTCATCCGGTGCGGCGGTCTCAGACGCGGCCCCGGCACAGCTCCAGCAGCGTCATCGCCAGCGATGTGCCGGGCTTGCCGAGCGCGTCGCTGTAGTGCCCGAGGACCTCCATCTCGCGGGAGAGGTTCACCCGCCGTCCGCCGGAGGTGATGCGGGCCTCCTGGATGACGGCCGAGACGGCCATCCGTTCCTGGATCAGGCCGATGATCCGGTCGTCGAGCGCGTCGATGCGCTCCCGGGCGCCGGTGATCACGTCGGCTGCCTCGGTGGTGCGGGCGCCGGTCTTCTCGGCGGCGGTCGGGGAACCCGTGGCGCTGGCGGCGGAGGCGGTAGCGCTGGTGGCGGTGGCGGTGGCGGTGGCGGTGGCGGCGGTCATGTCGGGGCTCCTTGTCGGAAAGGGGGCCCCGGTTCGGCAGGATCCGGAAAACACCAGGCGCCCCGGACCTTGTCGGCCCGGGGCGCCTGGGAAGTCGCTCGTCAGTTGCTCAAGCAGCACGACCATGGCAGCCGGTGGGCCGGTCGCCATAGGTAAACAGGAAGGTCGGGTGCGTGAGCATGCGGCCAGTATGCAGCGTTGCCGGACGCGCTCCAACACGGTTCGCATCCTGAGACGCGGCGGGGTCCCGGCGTCGGGTCGCCGCGGCTCGCCCGCCGGTCCGCCGCCGGATCCGCCGCCGGGACCGCTCCCCGCGGCCGCCTCGGTAGAATCGGATGACACAGAGACCCCGCCCCACCGCCGGAAGGCCCCCGTGTCATCAGCGACTCCTTCTGCCGCCGCCCCCGACACCGTCCTGGTCGTCGACTTCGGTGCGCAGTACGCCCAGCTCATCGCCCGTCGAGTCCGTGAGGCGCGGGTCTACAGCGAGATCGTGCCGAGCAGCATGCCGGTGGAGGAGATGCTCGCCAAGAACCCGGCGGCGATCGTCCTCTCCGGCGGCCCCTCGTCCGTGTACGAGGAGGGCGCCCCGACCGTCGACCGCGCGCTCTTCGAGGCCGGCGTCCCCGTCTTCGGCATGTGCTACGGCTTCCAGCTGATGGCGCAGACCCTCGGCGGCACCGTCGACAACTCCGGCGCCCGCGAGTACGGCCGCACCGAGCTGCACGTCTCCCGGGCCTCCTCCACCCTCTTCGAGGGCACCCCGGCCGAGCAGGCCGTGTGGATGTCGCACGGAGACGCCTGCTCCGCCGCGCCCGAGGGCTTCGTCGTCAGCGCCTCCACGGACGTCGTCCCGGTCGCCGCCTTCGAGAACGACGAGAAGAAGCTCTACGGCGTCCAGTACCACCCCGAGGTCATGCACTCCACGCACGGCCAGCAGGTGCTGGAGCACTTCCTCTACCGGGGCGCGGGCCTGAGCCCGGACTGGACCACCGGCAACGTCATCGAGGAGCAGGTCGAGGCCATCCGCGAGCAGGTCGGCGACAGGCGCGCGATCTGCGGCCTGTCCGGCGGCGTGGACTCGGCGGTCGCCGCGGCCCTCGTCCAGAAGGCCATCGGCTCCCAGCTGACCTGCGTCTACGTCGACCACGGTCTGATGCGCAAGGGCGAGACCGAGCAGGTCGAGAAGGACTTCGTGGCCGCGACCGGCGTTCAGCTGAAGGTCGTGGACGCGCAGGAGCGGTTCCTCACCGCGCTCAAGGGCGTCTCCGACCCCGAGGAGAAGCGGAAGATCATCGGGCGCGAGTTCATCCGCGTCTTCGAGCAGGCCCAGGCCGAGATCATCGCGGACGAGGGCCCGGCGGTGGAGTTCCTCGTCCAGGGCACGCTCTATCCGGACGTCGTCGAGTCCGGCGGCGGCACCGGCACCGCCAACATCAAGTCCCACCACAACGTGGGCGGGCTCCCCGAGGACCTCGAGTTCCAGCTCATCGAGCCGCTGCGCAAGCTGTTCAAGGACGAGGTCCGCATGGTGGGCCAGGAGCTCGGCCTGCCCGAGGAGATCGTCCAGCGCCAGCCGTTCCCGGGCCCCGGCCTCGGCATCCGGATCGTCGGCGAGGTCACCAAGGAGCGCCTGGACCTGCTGCGCGACGCCGACGCCATCGCCCGCGAGGAGCTGACGGCCGCCGGTCTCGACCGGGACATCTGGCAGTGCCCGGTGGTCCTCCTCGCGGACGTCCGCAGCGTCGGCGTCCAGGGCGACGGCCGCACCTACGGCCACCCGATCGTCCTGCGCCCGGTCTCCTCCGAGGACGCCATGACGGCCGACTGGTCGCGGCTCCCGTACGACGTCCTGGCGAAGATCTCCACCCGGATCACCAACGAGGTGAGCGACGTCAACCGAGTCGTCGTCGACATCACCTCGAAGCCGCCGGGCACCATCGAGTGGGAGTGAGCCGCACCGGGGCACTGTGCGGGGCCCTGTGCGGGGGGTTCAGGTCCGCCTGAGGACGCGCACCGGCGCTCCCGGCCGCCAGACCTGGGCGACGAGATACGTGTCGTCCTCGACGTAGGTCCGTACGACCTCCGTCAGCTCGGTGCGAAAGAGGTGGAACGGCTGCGGCGGTTCCACCTCTTTCACGTACGCGGCCCGCGCCTCGCCGTCCGCCACCTCGACCGCCCGCCCCGCGATGCGTACGTCGCCCCCGCCCATCCCGGTGCCCTCGCCCGGGTTGGCCTGAAGGCAGAAGCGGGGGTCCCGGCGCAGGTCGAGGGCCTTCAGCGAGCCGGGCATCATGCCGAGCCACAGGTCACCGGCGAGGAAACGGACCTCGATGCCGGAGGTGCGCGGGGAGCCGTCCTTGCGCAGGGTCGCCAGGACGTGATGGGTGAACGCGCCGAAGCGGTCCTCGGCGGTCTTCGCGAACTCGGGCTCCGCCTCCGCGAAGACGGACCAGTTGTCGGGAGTGCCACTCGGTGTCATACGGCGAGTGTGGCCGCGATATCGGACATCCGCTGTCGGGCTTTTACCGCCGTCGGGCTCTTTGCCGCCTCGGGCTTACCGCCGTGGGGCTTTACCGCTGTCGGACTTCGCCGCCGTCGGGTGTCCCCGCTGTTCGGGGCACCAGGGGCGCGCGGAACAGCGGGTGCGCGGGACACGGGTGCACCGCGGCAGGCGCCGTCAGAATCCCTGCGGGCTGCCGTACGGCGTCCCCTGGGTCTGGCCCTGCTCCGGCCCCTGCGGGGCGCCAGAGGGAGTCCCGTAGGGATTCTCGGGGGGAATTCCGTAGGCCGTGTGGGGCGATCCGTTCGGCGTTCCGTAGGGCGTGTCGGGCGTTCCGTAGGCCGTGTGGGGCGTTCCGTATGGCTGCGGCGTCGGTCGCACGTAGCGCTCCACCCCCGCGCCGTCCCGCACCGGCGTGCAGCCCGCCGCCGTGAGCTGCCGGGCCAGCTTCGCGCGCCGCATCGTGTTCACCCGCAGGGAGCCCAGCATGAACGCCGGCATCAGCACGGCGAGCGGGAGCAGTACCGCGTACACGCCGGTCAGCAGGGCCATCAGCAGGAACAGCGCCCCCGAACCCCACCCGATGAGCTGCAGCTGTCTGCGGTTGGCGGCCGCCGCGAAGGCGTCGTAACGGATCAGCGCGGTGATCAGGTCGACGTCCGCCTGTGCCTCGGGGACCGGAGTCAGCGAGCCCAGGTACATGCCCGGCACGGGCCGGTCGGGGCCCGGGTCGGGGAAGGAGGCCGCGTTCGCCGCGGCCCGCTGCCGCGCCGCCGGGTCGGGGTCGCGGACCAGGTGGACGTGGAGGATCCGGTGCTTGCCCACGAGACGCACGCTCTGGTACCGGAAGCCGTAGCACTCGGCTATGTAGGCGAGCGCGCCGAAGGTCTGCACTTCCGCGAAGGGATGGACCAGCTCGACGGCGTCGCGCGTCGCGATCTGACGCATGAGGGCGGTGATGTGGCGGGCTGCGATGCTCAAGACGTGCTCCGGAGGTGACGGAAATCGTCATCTTTGCATAACGGCTCTGCCCTTTTGCGCGGGCCGACGGTAACTTCCGCGTGGTCAAGCAACCCAGTGCTGGAGGATCGATGCACGGGCCCACGCCGCCTGTCCCCCTGCCCACCGACCGGCTGCAGTTCGCGATGCCACCGATGCACGAGTCGGTGGAGGACGAGCGCCGGCACCGAAAGGAGCGGCTGGCCGGCGCGGTAAGGATCTTCGGACGGCTCGGCTTCGAGGACGGCGTCTCGGGGCACATCACCGCCCGGGATCCCGAATACAGCGACTGCTTCTGGGTCAACCCGTTCGGCATGTCCTTCAAGCACGTCACCGTCAGCGACCTGGTGCTGGCCAACGCCGACGGGCAGGTCGTGGAGGGCCGCTACCACGTCAACCAGGCCGCCTTCACCGTGCACGCCCAGGTGCACGCCGCGCGCCCGGACGTCGTCGCCGTCGCGCACTGCCACTCCGTCCACGGCCGCGCCCTCGCCGCGCTCGGCGAGCTGCTCGACCCCCTCACCCAGGAGAGCTGCGCGTTCTACGAGGACCACGCCCTCTACGACGCCTACACCGGGGTGGCCGTCGACGCGGAGGAGGGGCGGCGCATCGCGGACGCGCTCGGCTCCCGCAAGGCGCTCGTGCTGCGCAACCACGGGCTGCTGACCGTGGGGGACTCCGTGGACGCGGCCGCGTGGTGGTTCGTCTCCATGGAACGCTCCAGCCAGGTCCAGCTGACGGCGAAGGCGGCGGGCCGTCCCGTCCTGATCGACCACCGTGCGGCGGTCGCGACCCGGGAGCAGCTCGGCGGCGACCTGGTGGCGTGGATCAACTACCAGCCGCTGTGGCAGGAGATCAGCCGCAGCCAGCCCGACCTGCTGAGCTGACCGCCCGGCCCGGCACTCAGAAGCCCCGCAGCACCAGGGCCTTCGTCCGCGCGAACTCCTCGTCGGTCAGCACACCGTCCCGGTGCAGCTCGCCCAGCTCGCGCAGCCTGCGCAGCAGCACGTCGTGATGGTTCGCCGGCGGCGGGACGGACGCCGTGAGCCACCGTCCGCGGCCCGCTCCCCGCTGACCGTGCGGGTGTCCGGGCCCCTCCCCGCCCTCGTCGGCGGGCTCCGGGTGCGCGCGTGCGGAGGGATGCGGCAGCCGCGCGGTGACCGCCGTCGCGACCAGCGCCGTCAGCAGGTCGCGGCTCACGTTGCCCCACAGGTCGAGGGCGTACGGGTCCTTCTCGGCAGGCAGCTTCGAGTGCACCGTCTCGCGGGTCACGAACCGCAGGAAGCCGTCCTCGAAACCGGAGTTGGGCAGCCACTCCACCTGCACCACGTCCCCGACGTCGAGCACCCGGGGCCCGGTCGCCCGCTTCACCCGGTCCGAGGTCTGCGCCCAGTCGACGCGCACCTGGACGCCGTCGAAGGACACGATGCCGTCGGAGGACCGCACGGAGACCGGGACCGGCGGGCCGGGCAGGAGATAGGCCGTGGTCGGACCCCCCGGGATCTGGTCCAGCAGCAGCGCGTGCCGGATCTCCTCGGCGAGGTACTCGGCGACCCCGGAACGATCCCCGTCCACGGTCAGCCGGTAGGGATCGGCCGCGTCGGGAAGTCGCCCGCCGGTCGCCTGCAGCAGCGGATCCGCGCCCTCGCGCAGCCGCATCCGCAGCCGCCCGCGCTTGCGTTCGGGCTCGTAGACGATCCCGGCGACCGCCTCCAGAGGCACGGCGATCTCCCCGTACGTCTGCCGGAACAGCGGCACGGAGCGGTGCAGGCCCGGCGTGATCCGGACCGTCGCGCCGTCGAAGGCCCAGGTCCCGTCACGCTGGATGATCTCGGCCATACGGAAATTCTCGCAGTCGGGTCAACACTGCCCTTCGCACTTCACCCCCGCTGACCAGACCTGGCGGACACAGAGGGTGTGCCGTAGGGCACAATTCGACGGCATCACAGGGGAGTTGTTCACAGGGTGGCGGCGCGGCCCGCTCAGGGTCCCCAGAGGACCGCCATCCGATCGGGTCGCGGGAAAGGCGGGCGTCGGACGTGGCGGTGCAGGAGGCGAGACAGGGCGCGAGCCCCGGACCGGGAGCGGGCGGCCACGACGGCGGCTGCACCTGCGGAGACTGCCCGCACGGGGCGCGTGAGGGACATCGGCGTGCGGTCGCCGCGTTCCTGCTGAAACGCGACGGGTTCGCGGCCGGGCAGGGCCTGCCGGCCGCCGTCGCCCACTCCCTCTCCGCCTCCCGCCAATGGGTCTCCGAGGAACTGACGCTGTCCGCGGAGTTCGTCGCCGAACGCGGGCGCGCCGAGGGCGAGGCCTGGCTGGGCCGACTGTGGCTGCGCACCACGGTGACCGTGTGGGCGGCGGTCGTGGTGCTGCTGCTGATCCAGTCCCTGACCGCCGTCGGCGCGGGCTGGACCGCCGCCCGCACCGCCGGACTCCTCGCCGCGCTCGTCGTCGCCGGCGCGCTCACCGCGGCCTCCTGGTTCCACCGGGCGCGCGGCGGTGCGCTCGCCCCCGTGATCGGCGAGGACAACCGCCTCTCCACCTCGCGCGCGGTCGCCGCCGCCTGGGTGCTGCTCGTGGCCTACGCCGTGCTGGTGCTGGCCGGCCGGCTCGCCGCAGCCTCCAGCCCCGCCGAACGCGACGCACTGATCGCCGGACTCGACCTCGCCCGCGGCGCCGGCACCGTGACCGTTCTCGCCGTGGTCTGCGGGATCGCCGTGCTGGTGCGCCGCGTGGTAGGCCTGCGCGTCCTCGCCCAGCGGCTGCAGAAGGTCCGGGCCCACCGCCCGCGCGCCGCCGACCTGCTGACCGACGACTTCGGCCGCGGGGCCTTCGCCGACATCCAGTACGCGGTCATCGGCGGCGTCGCCCTCGTCTTCGCGGGAGTCCGCCTGGCCCGCCGCCCGGACCAGCTGCCCGACCTGCCCTGGGGGCTCGCGGTCGTGGTGCTGATCTCGGCGGCGACCTACCTCGCCGGCAAGTACGCCGAGGGCGGCCGCCCCGTCATCCTCTCCGTCGTGCGCTCCCGCGAGGCCGGCGACCTCGACGCGCCGATCCGCACCGGCGACGACATCGAGATCCGCGGCGCCGGCTTCGTGCCGCCCGGAGCCCAGACCGCCGACCGGCTCTCCCGCATGGTCGTCCGCATCGGGCCCGTCCACGTCCATGTCCCGCTCGTGCCGGTCACGGGCGGGTTCAGCAACCCGACCGACGCCGTCCTCACCGTTCCCGTCCCGGCGGACGTGGAACCGGGGCGGGCCGAGGTCCAGGTCGTCACGGCAGCGGGCGTGGAGACGAACCGGTACACGATCGACGTCACGGAGTGACGTCCCCCAGTGAACGGCCCCGCCGGAGTGAACCGCCGGGCACCGTACCCGTGCACAACAGTTGAGCGCACCCCCCATGTCGTACGTATGGTCTCTCGAGGGGTCCACCACTGCGGGCGAGAGGCGGCTAGGGGCGATGACTCACAGCATGCGAACGGACGCTTACCCTCCTCATCTCGACGGCGGAGGCCGCGGCTGGCGGGACACCGCCACCCGGTACGCCCTCCTCCCCCTGCGCGTCTTCCTCGGGGTCACCTTCATCTACGCCGGCCTCGACAAGCTGACCGACAGCGCCTTCCTGAAGGACAGCGGCGCCGGCTCGATCGGCGAGACCATGCGCGCCGTCCGTGACTCCTCCGCCATCCCGGCTCTGGTCGACCTGGCCCTGAAGAGCCCGGTCGGCTTCGGCTACGCGATGGCCTTCGGTGAACTCGCCGTCGGCATCGGCGCCCTGCTGGGAATCCTCACCCGGCTCGCCGCACTGGGCGGCGCGCTGATCTCGCTCAGCCTGTGGCTGACGGTGAGCTGGGCCGCCGAGCCGTACTACTACGGCAACGACCTCCCCTACCTCATGGCCTGGCTGCCTCTCGTCCTCGCGGGCGCCCCGGTGCTCTCCGTCGACGCCGTCTGGCGATCCAGGCGACGGCGGCGGACGGGCGGCCTGAACTAGGGCGCGCCCACTCGGCGGCGACATGGGCGACGGGCCGGCCGGAGCGGACACGCTCGACGAGCAGCCGCCTGCCGTGAACGGTCAGCCGGGCATTACGGTGGGACACGAAGGCCTCCGTGCGGTGAAGATTCGACACCTCCACCACACACGGGGGCCTTCGCCACGATCAAGTCCGACCCGCGTCAACAACGCTCGTGATCAATACACCTAGCCCGCGCCGCCTGCCCGGGCCGGGTCCGGCCCCACGGGTCCCGGGAGGTCCTGGTGCGGCCGTAGAGGTGGGCACGGGGCCGGACGTCCGGGCAGGGGGCCGACGTTCAGAGCGCCGTGGTGTCCGGGCCTGACGCCGCCGGGCCTGACGCCGTCGGGCCCGGCGCGGTCGGTCAGAGGGCGGTCGGTCCGGTGCGGCGCGACGAGCCGCGTCGCCTGCGCATGCTCCGGGCTGTCACACCCGCCGCGCCCGCCAGACAGAGGCCGCCCGTGACGAGCGGGATCAGCACGAACCACGGCGTCTGCCACAGGCCGCCCGCGTCCCCCGCGAAGAGAACCCCCGCGAGGACGAACGCGGCGCCCGCCACCAGCCTGCCGGGCCTGAAGTCATGACGCAGCACGGGCCACCTCCGCCTGTCCCACTCCGACCCTGAGATCGAGATCGATGGTGCCCTTCGCCGCCGCGCCCGAGACCGGCGGCAGGGTGACTTCCTTGTGTTTGCCCGGCTCCACGTCCACGTCCTTCTCGTCGTCGCCGGGCAGCTGGATGTCTCCCAGCCCCACGTCGATCCGCACCTTCACCGTCACGCCCGGCGGGACGATCACCCGCAGCCGGCCCGCGCCCACCTCGGCCTCGGTGGTCACCGTCTCCCCCTTGGCCGGCGCCAGCCGGGAGAGGTCGAGCGTGCCCTCTCCGGCGCCCAGGTCGTAGGCCGCCCGTACGTCCGCCACCGTCATGGGGCGCCAGGTGGTGTCCGTCCAGTGTGTGCCGATGTCCTTCGGCAGGACGGCCGCGCCGGCCAGCAGGCCCGCCGTGACGATCGCGAGGAAGACCGAACCGGCCCCCGTCCGCCCGAGGAACGAGCTGACCGCGATTCCGCAGCCGAGCACGATCAGCGCTGTCGCGAGACCCGCCTGCAGGCTGGTGCCGAGCGGGTGGTGGTCCCAGGAGAGCCGGGTGACGAGGCCGCCCGCGAGCAGGGCGAGCAGGAAGAGCCAGCCGCCGATCCAACGCGGTCCACGCGGTTCGGCGCGGGGTGCGCGCGGGGTGCGTATGCCCTCCGGTCCGGGACCGGGCCCGGGCCGGTGTCCGACGAGGTCGACGCCGATCGCCGACGTGATGTCCCGGCCGCGGGCGTCCCAGGGGCCCCACAGGTAGCCCGTGCCGCCGTCGTGCGTGCCGTCCTTGACGATGGGGTCACGCCACCACGAGGGGTAGGCGGCGGGCGCCGGCGGCGCCTTGGCCTCCGGCGGAGCGTCGGCCACCGCCTGGGCCGCCAGCGGGTCGGGGTCGAAGGAGTCCCGGTGTCGCGACCAGTACCCGGCGCCCGCGAGCAGCAGGGAGACGACGACGGCGAACGCCAGCACGCTGCCGTTCTTCAGCATCGACAGGAGTACTCCGCAGCCGACCAGCGCGAACAGCACGGCCGCGAGGGCCTGGCCGTCGACCCGGCCGGTCAGGAGCTTGCGCACCTCGTTCTCCTCGTCGTCGGCGTAGGGGACGAAGAGCCAGGCGAACCCGTAGAAGATGAGGCCGACGCCGCCGGTCGCGGAGAGTACGGCGAGCGTGATGCGGAAGATCACCGGGTCCATGTCGCACTGACGCCCGAGACCCGCGCACACGCCGGCCAGCACCTTCTGCTCGCGCTCCCGCCGGAACCGGGGAGGAAGGCCTCCCGCCCTCCCGCCGGCGCCCGCCGCCCGACCGCCGGCGCCCGCCGCCCGACCGCCGGCGCCCGCTTCGGCGCGGCCGGCCGCCGCCGTGTCCGTCGCCGCCTTGACGGCCGCCTCCGCCGCCGTCATCGCGTCCCCGTCCGCGGATCCGTCCTGCGCGGTGTGGGCGTCTCCCGCCTTCTCCCGCTCTCCGTGCGCGGCCCCCTGCTTCTCCTGCCCGTTCTCCTGCTTTCCGTGCTTTCCGTGCGCGCGAGGGCCGTCACCGGCGGCGCCCGGGGCGCCGGGGGACGAGGCGGCCGCGTCGGACGCGGCGCCCCCGTCGGGCACGGCGTCCGCGGCGTGCTGGTGATCTGTCATGACTCCATGGTGGCGGTCGGGCGGCCCCCGCGGCAGTCGGAACGACCCTGGTCGGACCCTGATATCGGCCCTGAGCCGGGGCGCGGGAGGCGTTCGACGTGCGGCGGCGTCGAAGATCAGGGGCGTCTCGGGGGCGAACCCTGATGCCCTGCCACGCAGCCCGTGTGACCATCATTGGCATGCCGGAAGCCGCAGCAGCGCCACTCGTCGAACCGCGGCCGCCGCGCAAGCTCTACCGCAGCAGCGACGGACGCTGGCTGGGTGGCGTGGCGCGGGGGCTCGCCGGGCATCTCGGGCTGCCCGTCGTGTGGGTGCGGCTGGTCTTCGCAGGCCTGTTCATGGCCGACGGTCTCGGCGCCCTCCTCTACGCAGCCTTCTGGTTCTTCGTGCCGCTCGGGATCGGCGGCGTCGGCGACCAGAAGCCGCCGTCCCTCGTCGCCACCGAGACCGCGCCGGACGGCCGTCGCAGAATCGTCGCCCGCAAGCCGGACAAGGGGCAGATCGTCGCCCTGCTCCTCATGGTCGTCGTCGCCACGGTGTTCGTGGGCAATGTGAACCTGGGCAGCGGCGCCAAGGCGTATCTGCTGCCCGCCGTCCTCGTCGGCGCCGGCGTCGCCCTCGTCTGGCGCCAGGCGGACAACGCTCGCCGGGCCCGCTGGGTCGAGGTCGGCCGAAGACGCCGCACGCTCACACTGCTGCGCACCGGCGGGGGCGTCCTGCTGGTCACGGCCGGCGTCTCCGGCACGTTCGTGCTGCAGGGCTCCGCGGCCCACCTCGGCTCCGTCCTGCAGGCGGCGCTCGCCGTCATCGTCGGCATCACCCTGCTCGCCGGCCCCTACCTGGTCCGCATGACCCAGGATCTGTCCGAGGAGCGGCTCATGCGCATCCGAGCCCAGGAGCGTGCGGAGGTCGCAGCCCACGTACACGACTCGGTGCTGCACACCCTGACGCTGATCCAGCGCAACGCGGAGAACGCCGGTGAGGTGCGCCGCCTCGCCCGTGCCCAGGAGCGGGACCTGCGCACCTGGCTCTACAAACCCGAGGGCACCGGCAAGGAGGAGGCCGACGAGCCGACCACCGTCGCCGACGCGGTCCGGCGCAACGCGGCCGAGGTCGAGGACAAGCACGGCGTCCCCATCGAAGTGGTGGTCGTCGGCGACTGCCCGCTCGACGACGGCGTGGGCGCGCAGATGCAGGCCGCGCGCGAGGCGATGGTGAACGCGGCCAAGTACGGTGGCGAGGGCGGCGCGGTGCAGGTCTTCGCCGAAGTCGAGGGCAGGACGGTCTTCGTGTCCGTCCGCGACCGCGGACCAGGCTTCGACCTCGACTCGATACCCGCCGACCGCATGGGCGTTAGAGAATCGATCATCGGCCGCATGGAGCGCAACGGCGGCACGGCGCGGCTGCGGGCCGTCCCGGGCGGCGGCACCGAGGTCGAGCTGGAGATGGAGAGGGCGGAGAAGACGTCATGAGCGACCCGACCGACACGAACGGCACGACGGGAGCAGGGGCGGCCGAGCCGGCCCGGGCCCCTGGCGACAGCACGGGCGGGCGCCATGTGCGCGTGGTCCTGGTCGACGACCACCGCATGTTCCGTACGGGCGTGCAGGCCGAGATCGGCCAGACCGAACAGACCGGCGTCGAGGTCGTCGGAGAGGCGGCGGACGTCGACCAGGCGGTCACCGTCATCACGGCGACCCGGCCCGAGGTCGTCCTCCTCGACGTGCACCTGCCGGGCGGCGGGGGTGTCGAAGTGCTCCGCCGCTGCGCCCCCTTGATGAGCGACGCCGAGCGGCCCGTACGGTTCCTCGCCCTGTCCGTGTCGGACGCGGCGGAGGACGTGATCGGGGTGATCCGCGGAGGCGCCCGCGGCTATGTCACCAAGACGATCACGGGCACCGACCTGGTGAACTCGATCTTCCGGGTGCAGGAGGGCGACGCCGTCTTCTCGCCGCGACTCGCCGGGTTCGTCCTCGACGCCTTCGCCTCGACCGACGCCCCTCCGGTCGACGAGGACCTGGACCGGCTCACCCAGCGCGAGCGCGAGGTGCTGCGGCTCATCGCCCGCGGCTATGCCTACAAGGAGATCGCCAAGCAGCTCTTCATCTCCGTCAAGACGGTCGAGTCGCACGTCTCGGCGGTGCTGCGCAAACTCCAGCTGTCCAACCGGCACGAGCTGACCCGCTGGGCCACGGCACGGCGGCTGGTCTGAGGCGGGGGTGGGGGCGGGGCGTCGGCGCACGGCCCTGGGCCTCGTCTCCCGCCTAGACCACCCGCGCGGCGCCCGCGAACGGCATCTGGTCGATCGGAGCAACGCGCACCGGGGCCGACGGGTTCGGGGCGTGGATCATCTGGCCGTCGCCGATGTAGAGGCCGACGTGGGAGATGCCGGAGTAGAAGAACACCAGGTCGCCCGGGAGGAGTTCGGAACGCGACACCCGCTGCCCGACGCCGATCTGGGCATAGGTGGTGCGGGGCAGGGAGACCCCCGCGGAGCGGTAGGCGGCCAGCACGAGCCCCGAGCAGTCGAAGGCGTTCGGCCCGGTGGCCCCCCACACATAGGGGCTGCCGAGCTTGGAGTAGGCGTAGGAGACGGCCGCCGCCGCACGGGAGTTGGGGGCATCGGCGGAGCCGGAAACCGGCGCCTGGAGGTCCGTGCGCGCGCCGGACGCACCGCGTGAGGCGCGGGCGCCCGTGGCACCGCCGCCCGCCCCCTCGCCGATCCGGGACCGCTCCGCCGCCGTCAGCCGTGCCAGCAGGCCGCGTGCCGCTTCCAGCTTGCCGGTGATCGTCTCCTTCTGCTTCTGCAGCTCGGCCCGACGCGTCCGGAGGCCGGTGAGTTCGACACGCGCCGCGCCGCGCAGCTGCTCGATCTCGCGCAGCTGTCCGCGCACCCGGGCGACGGCGGCGGACTGGCGGTCGCCGGCCCGTTCGGCGAAGGCGGCGCCGTCGAGATAGCGGTCCGGGTCGTCGGAGAGCGCCAACTGCACGGCGGGGTCGAGGCCGCCGTCGCGGTACTGCGCTGCGGCCATCGAACCCAGCGCGTCCCGCGTTGAGTTGAGCTTCTCCTCCTTGCGCGCAGCCTCGTCCCGCAGGTCCTTCAGGCGCTGCTCGGCGGCTGTCGCCCGCTCCTTCACGCCGTTGTACTTCTCGGTGGCCTCCTCCGCCTCCTGGTACAGCTTGGCCACCTTCGCCTTGACCTCGGCCGGAGTCAGCTCCGGCTCGGCCTGCCCGGTCCCGTCGAAGGCGGTCGCCGTCGCCACGCCCGCGAGGGCGAGCGTGAAGGCCGTACGGGCCGTCCGGCCGCCGAGCGAGCGCTGTCGGGGCTTGCGGTGCGCTGCCACGTGGGACTGCACGTCCTTTCGTCGACCGCCCGGCCGGCCGGGCCGCCGCCGGGGGACCCGTGGCTGCCGGCCGACCCGTGTCAGGCGGTCCCCGGGCCGTCGGGGGAGCGGACGGACGGCCCGGGCCGCGGCTGACGCGTCCGGCGACGTTCCGCACGGGGAGCGGGCACGCCGCCGGACTTCCTCGGCGGTGGTGGCCGACTGCCGCCCCTGGCCCGGGCGGCGGTGGGGAGCCGGTCACCTGGGGAAGGACGCTAGGCCGGGGATGACGTTTGGGTAACGCGATGTGCGGAAGTGACACGAGCGGACAGCCGGGTGACCGTATGTGTCCCGCTGCCCCGGCCGGATACGGCGGGTTCGCGCGGCGCGCTGACCGAAGGCGGGATTCCGGGACCGGAGGGGGCGGCGGGGTGCTATGGCGCATATATGCAAGATCGAGTGGGCGCGCGAGAGGGGGAGAGTGAGGCCTGCGGATGACTGGCGAGGGACGTGTGCCGCGGGTTGCGGGTTGCGGGTTGCGGGCTGCGGGCCGTGAGCCCTGAGCCCTGAGCGGGGAGCGGTGAGCGGTGAGCCGTGAGCCGTGAGCCCTGAACGGGGAGCGGTGAGGCGTGCATCGCGAGTCGAGAGGGGGGAGACCCGGGGGCGGTGTCGGCCGGTCTGGGCGTGGCTCACTAGCATCCGGCCTCATGGACGTACTCATCCACCTCTTCGTCGGCCTGCACATCATCGGCATCGCCGCGCTTCTCGGCGGCTTCCTCACGCAGATGAAGGCGATGGGCCGGAGCACGGCCCGCTTCGTCCCCGCCATGCTCCACGGCGCGGCGACGATGCTGGTCACGGGCGTGATCCTGGTCGGCCTCAACCAGGCGGACGATCAGAGCGTCAACAACGTCAAGATCGGTGTGAAGCTGGCCCTGCTGATCGTGATCCTCGGCCTCGTCTATGTGAAGCGCGACGACGAGAAGGTGGAGAAGCCCCTGTTCGCCCTGGTGGGCCTGCTCACCGTGGCGAACGTCTTCATCGCGGTGCTCTGGACCTGACGCCGGCCCGCGCCGAGCCCACCGCTGCCGCGGCGACGACCAGCCACGCCGCCACGGCGACCCACAGCAGCACCTCACCCGGCCCGTCCAGCGCCGGGAGGCCGACGGCGGCGGCGACGGACAGGGTCGCCGCCGCCGTCATGCCCATGGGGAACACGGTCGCCCACCGGCGTTCGTCGTAGCGCGGCCGAGGCCACCGCACCTCGGTGACCAGCAGGACGGCGTACCAGGCGTAGTCGAGCATCAGCAGCGCGACGGCCAGCCCGCGCAGGACGCCGGTGTCGTCGGCGTTCCACAGGTACAGGGCGCCGTCGTCGGCCATGAGGAGTTTCGAGCCCGCGAGCGCGGAGACGGCGAGCGCCCCGCCCGCCACCCACTGGTCTCCCGCACCCTCGGCCAACTGCCGGAAGTCGAAGAGGGCCAGGGCGACGCCGTACAGCAGGAGGCCGAGCCAGAACAGCACGAGCGCGGTGTGCGCGAGCCAGGCCGCCGCCTCGGCCTTCGCCAGCACCGCGCCGAGCACGGCGAGGCTCTGGGTCGCCACGCAGCCCAGGAACACCCCACCGGGCATGCGCCGACTCCACCGCCGTCCGACCGTCACGAACAGCACCGGCCACAGGGCCGCGGCCAGCGCCAGCAGCCCCTCGGCGAGGGTCTGCCGGCCGCGCGCGGAGATCTGCGTGCCGAGCACGGCCGTCGCCGCGACGGCGGTCAGCGCCCCGGGCGTGCCCGCCTCGGCCAGCCACCGCTCGCGCTCCCGCACCAGCCGGACGGCGAAGTCCGCGGCGAGCGCGACCCAGGCGGCGCCCGCCATCGCCAGCCAGACGCGGGACAGCGCCTCGTGCCCGGCCAGATGCAGACCGACCGACACGATGCCGGTCGCCATGACGGCGGTCCCTGACGCCGGCCGGCGGCGCGACCACCAGTCGCGGAGCCGGGAGCGCGGGGAGGGCGAGGCGGGCGGGGGCGTGGCGGGCGGGGAGAGGCCGGGCATGCGGCCGATGCTAGAGAGCACGGCACGCGGAGTGAGCGGGCCACGCGCGTACCTGCAAAAACGCGCAGGTGCGTGGTGCCGGGGGCCGCGAGTGCGGACGGGGGCATGTGCCGAGGCGGCGTCGGGCGGCCACAACACATGCCCCGCCCGTGCGGGGACTCCGGGCTTGACGGCCCGGGGCCCCGTGCGGCGACTCCGGGCCTGAAGGCCAGGCGTCACTTCAGATGTCGGTCCAGGAACCGGCATCCGTCCTCCAGCTCGAAGGACGGGGTGCCGGTGTGCCCGCCCAGATTGGCGTGCAGCGTCTTCTCCTTGCTGCCGAAGGCGTCGAACAGGTCCAGGGCCCGTTGCCGGGGGTTCCCCTCGTCGTCCCACTGCAGCAGGAACAGCAGCGGAACGGTGACCCGCCGGGCCTCCTCACGCTGGGCGCGGGGCACGTATCCCCCGGCGAAGAAGCCGGCGGCCGCGATGCGCGGCTCCACCACCGCCAGCCGGATGCCGAGGGCGGTCCACCCTCCCGAGTAGCCGACCGGGCCGCCGATCCCGGGCAGTTCGAGGAGGGCGTCCAGAGTGGTCTGCCATTCGGGGACCGCCCGTTCGACCAGTGGGCCGATGAGGGACTCGAAGATCTCGTCGACCGGCTCACCCGCCTGCATCGCCCGCCGGAGGTCGGCACGGGCCTGCTCGTCGGCGGCGGAACGGGGCCGTTCGCCGCACCCGGCGGCGTCGATGGTGGCCACCGCGTAGCCGCGCGCCGCGGTGTACCGGGCCCGGGCCACCAGCCGGGGGTCCGCCTTGGGCAGGCCGTTGTTGTGGGCCATGAGGATCAGCGGGGCCGGTGCGGCGGACTCGGGCGTCCATAGGGTGCCGGGGATCTCGCCGAGGGTGAATTCGCGTTCGAGGACGCCGTCGTCGAGGCGCTGCTCGGAAGTGAGTCGCATGGTCGTGCCTTTCGGGAATGCGCGTGAACGGCGCTCCCGGACGACCTATCGCCCGACCGTGACCCCGGAGGGGAGCACCCATGTCGATACAGCGTTCACGGGTACCACCTCCTCGTTTTCTCGCACGGCCTCCGGGAAGGTAGCAGGGGCGGCCGGGGTCCGCCAACGGGATTTCCACGCGGGCTCATGGCCGGCTTCGGGCGGTGCCGCCGCGCTTCCCGGTCCGGCCGGTCGGTGGCCCTCAGACCGGGCGCACCACGCCCGCCCTCACGCCGGGCGCACCATGCCCGCCCTCACGCCGGGCGCACCACGCCGTGGATGCCGGACTCGCCGTCGCAGTAGACCGACTCCTCGCGCACGTACGCGCCGGGCTTCGGAGAGTGGATCATCATGCCGTTGCCGATGTAGACGCCGACGTGGCTGACGTCGTCGTAGAAGAAGACCAGGTCGCCGGGTCGGGCGTCGGCGAGGGGGACCGTGACGCCGGCGTCCGCCTGGTCGCGGGTGCTGCGGGGAAGGGTGACCCCGGCGGCCTTCCAGGCGGCCTGGGCGAGTCCGGAGCAGTCGTAGGACCCGGGTCCGGTCGCGCCCCACACGTACGGCTTCCCGATCTGCGCGCGGGCGAAGGCGAGGGCCTTTTCGGCCTTGATGGCGTACGACGCGTCCGCGACGGAACCGGACGAGGACGCCGTACCCGGCGACGACGCGGCAGTCGGGGACGCGGCAGCCGACGTCGCGGCAGCCGGGGACGCGGCAGCCGGGGACGCGGCGGTCGGGGACGGGGCAGCCAGGGACGCCGCGCCCACCGGCGCCATGCCCACCGGCCCCGTGCCCGACGGTCCCGCGCCCGACGGTCCCGCGCCCACCTGCCCCGTGCCTGACGTTCCCGTGTCCACCGGCCCCGTGCCCGACGGTCCCACGCGCGACGACTCGCCGCCGCTCTGCTGCCGGGCCGTGGCCTGCTCTGCGGCCTGCTCCGCTGCCTGCCGGGCCGCAGCCTGCTGCAGGGCGAACTCCGCCGCCGCGCGCGCGGTCTCCTCGTGCTTCCGCTGCTCGACCGCCGCGAGGCGCGCCTGCTCCTGGGCCGTGAGCCGGGACAGCAGCTCGCGCGCGTCGCCGAGCTTCTTCTGGACGGCGGCCTTGGCGATCCGCAGGCCGTGCTGGGGGTCGACGCGCGTCACGTGGCTCCCGGCGGCCTCCTGGCGCGTCTTCGGCGCGGCCGACTGCGCGGCGGCGTAGTCGTCTACCCCGCTCTGCCGGCCGTCGGTCGGCAGGTCTGTCAGCCGGTTCCGGCCGACGTGGTCCTGCGGGGCGTCCGGGAGGGGGAAGGCCGCGGTGTCGGGCGCGGAGACGCCGGTGCGGTACTGCGCCCCGGCCTGTGAACCAGGTTCCTCACGCGCTTCGTCGGGCTTCCGCGTGCGCTGGGGGGCGACGACGCCGAGGAAGCCGTCCCCGCGCGTGCGCTGCTTGGTCGTCTTCTCCTTGGCGGAGTTGTTCTGCTCGGTGGCCGACTCCGCCTGGCGGTAGAGGTCGCCGACCTTCTTCTCGACCTCCTCCAGGCTCGGCCTGCCGTCGGCCGACGGAGCGGCGTTCGCCGACTGGGAGAGCAGGGCCACGGATGTCAGGGCCGCGGTGGCGAGGACGGGGGGACGTATGCCCGCCACACGCGAACCCGCGGAGCGTGGCCTGCCGTGCTGCGACGCCAAGGGAGGCGACTCCTTCCAAAATCCGCCTGCCGTCGGCGGTGGGGTCCCGAGGGCCGTCCGGGCACTGGGGGAGGGATGGGGCGGGCGAGCGGAGGCCGCCCCTGCGGCCCTTCTCCCCGACGGAGTCGGGCCGCTCTTCACCCAGGTCTCGGTGGGTCCCCGGATCCACGCGGCGCGAGCGGGCGCCTCGGACTCGGGGGAGGCCGCTCGGACCGGCGGGGGTCACCGGTGGTGTCGTACGGCCTGTCCGCACGGTAGCCAACGCGTGTGGCCCGTGTGAAGGTTGATGGGTGATATGCCCGATACATTTTCGTGACCTGAGGGCGTGATCCCGCGCTCCGGCCGGATCGGTCGCGGTTCGTGACCGCGGGGGGCCGGAGGGTGAGTGCGGGACGAGTTTCCGGGACGGCGGCCGGTTGTCGGTGCCGCCCCCTAAACTCGGAGAGCGATGAGCAGCCTCTTTGACGACAGCTTCCTGGCGGACCTCAAGGGCCCTCGTGCCCACGAGGAGGAGCCCCCGCCGCCCGAGGACGACCACGGACCGGAGCCGGTCCCGGACGATCTGTTCGGCGGGAAGTTCGACGCGCCCCCGGACCGGGACGCGTACTACCGCGACGGCGCCCCCCGCCCGGCTCTCGACGGGGCGGCGCTCCTGGAAGGGCTGAACGACAACCAGCGGGCGGCCGTCGTGCATGCCGGCGCCCCTCTGCTCATCGTGGCCGGCGCCGGCTCGGGGAAGACGCGCGTGCTCACCCACCGCATCGCCCACCTCCTCGCCGAGCGCCATGTGCACCCCGGGCAGATCCTCGCGATCACCTTCACCAACAAGGCCGCGGGCGAGATGAAGGAGCGCGTCGAGCAGCTCGTCGGCCCGCGCGCGAACGCGATGTGGGTCATGACGTTCCACAGCGCGTGCGTGCGCATCCTGCGCCGGGAGAGCAAGAAGCTCGGCTTCACGTCGTCGTTCTCGATCTACGACGCCGCAGACTCCAAGCGCCTCATGGCCCTCGTCTGCAGGGACCTGGACCTCGACCCCAAGCGCTACCCGCCCAAGTCCTTCAGCGCCAAGATCAGCAATCTGAAGAACGAGCTGATCGACGAGGAGGACTTCGCGGCGCAGGCCGCCGACGGATTCGAGAAGACCCTCGCGCAGGCCTATGCGATGTACCAGTCGCGGCTGCGCGAGGCGAACGCCCTCGACTTCGACGACCTGATCATGACGACGGTCAACCTGCTGCGCGCCTTCCCCGACGTCGCCGAGCACTACCGCCGCCGGTTCCGGCACGTCATGGTCGACGAGTACCAGGACACCAACCACGCGCAGTACGCCCTGGTCAGGGAGCTGGTCGGCACCTCGGAACACCCGGTCGACGTCCCGCCGGGCGACTACGACGTGCCGCCGGCCGAGCTCTGCGTCGTCGGTGACGCCGACCAGTCGATCTACGCCTTCCGGGGCGCGACGATCCGCAACATCCTCCAGTTCGAGGAGGACTACCCGAGCGCGACGACGATCCTGCTCGAGCAGAACTACCGCTCGACGCAGACGATCCTGTCCGCCGCCAACGCGGTCATCGAGCGCAACGAGTCGCGCCGCCCCAAGAACCTGTGGACCAACGCGGGCGCGGGCGCGCGCATCACCGGCTACGTCGCCGACACCGAGCACGACGAGGCGCAGTTCGTCGCCGACGAGATAGACCGTCTGACGGACGCGGGCGACGCGAAGGCGGGCGATGTCGCGGTCTTCTACCGCACCAACGCCCAGTCCCGTGTCTTCGAAGAGATCTTCATCCGGGTCGGTCTGCCCTACAAGGTCGTCGGCGGAGTCCGCTTCTACGAGCGCAAGGAGGTCAGGGACGTCCTGGCCTACCTGCGCGTGCTGGCCAACCCGGAGGACTCGGTGCCGCTGCGCCGGATCCTCAACGTGCCCAAGCGCGGCATCGGCGACCGCGCCGAGGCGATGATCGACGCCCTCTCCCAGCGGGAGAAGATCAGCTTCCCGCAGGCCCTGAAGCGCGTCGACGAGGCCTACGGCATGGCCTCGCGGTCGACGAACGCCGTGAAGCGGTTCAACGTGCTCATGGAGGAGCTGCGCACGATCGTCGAGTCGGGCGCCGGTCCGGCGACCGTCCTGGAGGCGGTGCTGGAACGCACCGGTTACCTCGCCGAGTTGCAGGCGTCCACCGACCCGCAGGACGAGACCCGGATCGAGAACCTCCAGGAGCTCGCCGCCGTGGCCCTGGAGTTCGAGCAGGAGGCCGGTGAGGAGGAGGGCGAGGGCGAGGGCGCCGCACCGGCCGGCCTCTCCGACTTCCTGGAGCGGGTCGCGCTGGTCGCCGACTCCGACCAGATTCCCGACGAGGAGGAGGACGGCTCGGGAGTCATCACCCTGATGACCCTGCACACCGCCAAGGGCCTCGAGTTCCCGGTCGTCTTCCTGACGGGCATGGAGGACGGCGTCTTCCCGCACATGCGCGCCCTCGGCCAGACCAAGGAGCTGGAGGAGGAGCGCCGCCTCGCATACGTGGGCATCACCCGCGCGCGCGAGCGGCTGTACCTCACCCGGTCGTCGCTGCGCAGCGCCTGGGGGCAGCCGTCGTACAACCCGCCCTCCCGGTTCCTGGAGGAGATCCCGCCGACGCATGTGGACTGGAAGCGGACGGGGGCGACCTCACCGGTGTCGTCCGGCCCGGTGTCCGGGGTGGCGGCGTCGCTGTCCTCGTCCCGCTCGCGTTCCTCGGCGGCGGGCGCGTCCGGTTTCGCGACGCGCCGCACGGCGGGGGACAAGCCCGTGGTCGCGCTGGCCGTCGGCGACCGGGTCACGCACGACCAGTTCGGGCTCGGCACGGTCGTCGGAGTGAAGGGCACCGGCTCCAACGCGGAGGCCACCGTCGACTTCGGCGACACCAAGCCGAAGCGGCTGCTGCTGCGGTACGCGCCGGTGGAGAAGCTCTAGGAGTCGTGCGTCGTGCGTCGTGCGGCCACCGCCGCCCGGCGCACGAGTGAGCCCCCGCTTCGGCGGCGGGGGCTCAGACGTTCGTCGGAGTGGACGCGGTCAAGCTCGGGCAGGCCTTCGCCCTGAGGGAACGCGGCGCGCGGCGTGAGGAGCGCGCTTACGTCGGGTTGAGTCCGTGGCTGCGCAGCCAGGGCAGCGGGTCGATCGCCGAACCGCCGGCCGGCCGGACCTCGAAGTGCAGATGCGGGCCGGTCGAGTTGCCGGAGTTGCCGGAGTAGGCGATCGGGTCGCCGGCCTTCACCGTCGTGCCGGAGGGGACACGGTAGGTGGAGAGATGGCAGTACCAGGTCTCCGTGCCGTCCTTCGCCGTCAGGATCAGCATGTTGCCGTAGGCGCTGTTCCACTGGGTGCGCACGGTGCCGTCGGTCGCGGCCATCACCGTCGTGCCGTACGAGACCGGGAAGTCGATGCCGGTGTGCTGGGACATCCAGTTGATGCCGGCCTGGCCGAAGTAGGCGCTGAGGCCACGCTGCGCGACCGGGAGGGCGTACTTGGGGCGCAGCCGCTCCTTGCGGGCAGCCTCCGCCGCCGCCTTCTTCTTCTCGGCCTCCTGCTGCGCCTTGAGGTCGATGCGTTCCTGCGTGCGGCTGACGCGGTCGCCGAAGTCGTCGGCCCCCGCGCTGAGCGTCGCGAGCTGGCTGTCCAGCTTGGTGTTGGCGGCGGACGGCTTCACCGGCTGGGCGTCCGGGGCGGAGGCCGTGGTCTCCTTGCCCTCGCCGCCGGTCAGCGTGCCGACCGAGGCCGCGGCGATTCCGGCGACCCCCATCACGCAGACCGAGGGCACGGCCACCGTCAGCAGCGCGGAGCGCTTGGCGGGCATCCGGCGCCGGGAACGGTTCGCGTTGCGGGTGGCCGCCCGGCCGAGCGGCGCGGGGCCGGGCTCCTCCTGGTCGTCGAGGAGCGCCGGCGGGGCGTCGTCCCCCGACTCTCCTTCGAGGCCGCTCGTTCCGTGGCCGGTCCCGTCGTACGCGACCTGCTCGAAAGTGGCGGTGGCCTGCTGGTCGAACGGGACCTCGGCCTGCTGCTCGAACTCGTCCGCGCTCTGCGCGCAGACGCCGGACGGGTCGCCGTCGGAGTTCCACTGCGTGGCGTCGTACGCGCCGGTGTCGAAGGTCTGCGTGCCCCATTCCCACTGCTGGGTCGCGTCGGCGGGGCAGCCGGGCTGGTCGGGCTGGAGCCAGGCGCTCGCGTCCCAGTGGCCGCTGGGGTCGTGCGCCGTCGCCTGTTGCGGGACCGCGGACAGGTGCTGGTGCTGTCCCGTCTGCCAGGCGGTCGCGTCATACGCGCCGGAGTCGTGGACGGCGTGGTGCTGGGCCGCGTACGCGTCGTAGTTCAGCGTCTGGTGACTGCCCGTGTCCATGGCCTGGTGGCTGCCGCTGTGCCACTGCGCGCCGTCGTACGTGCCGGTCGCGGGGCCGTCGCCGTCGCCCGGAAGCCGGCCGAACAGGGGGTCGGCGGTCGTGAAGTGCCCGGTGGCGTGCGCGCCGGCGTCGTAGCCGCCGGTCTCGTAGCCGGTGAAGCCGTCGTACGAGGCGTCCTGGGTGCCGTACGACGCGTGGTGCGCCGAAGCGGCGTCGGAAGCCGGGGCCGGGGAGGTCATGATTCCCGACGGGTGACGGTCATTCACCAACTTCTCTATTCGCCGACGACAGGGGCTGCCAGAGCAGTGCGGCGACTGTACCCGGCAGTACGCGGGCACGACAATGTTCTGCAGGTTTCGTGCCCGAAGGAAAGGGGCATTCGGCTCTGTTTCGGGGGACGACGGGCGCGGCCTTGGCCTTACGTTCGAATGGCGTTCGATGGCGAACGGGTGGCTGCGGGGTGTCACGCGGCTGCGGGGCGGCAAAGTCACGGTCGCAGGACGGCAGCGCGCCGCAGGGCCGGCGTCGGGTCGCTGCCACGGCACCGCGGGGCCGGCCCGTCACATAGCTGTGGGGCCGGCCCGTCACGTCACCGTGGGGCCGGCCCGTCACGTCACCGTGGGGCCGGCCCGTCACGTCAGCTGTCAGGCCACCGTGAGGCCGCCTGTCCGCCGGGTGCCGGAGCGGGCGGCGGCGGGCTCCTGCGAGGGCGCGGTGTCGAGGGCCTGCCGTATGCCGGTCGCGACGGCGGGGTGCACGGGCAGGGCGAGGTGACCGATCCCGGTCACCCGGACGTTCTGCGCCGACAGGTCGGGATGGTCCACGCAGGCGGACTCCAGTGGGTCCATGAGGTGGTCCAGGTCGCTCCAGAAGCTGACGAACCGGGTACGGCACCCGGGCGCCGGCCGGGAGAGCTCCTCGATCACGGCCGAGCCCGGGCGCATCTGGCGCACTATCGGGTGCGCGTTCGCCAGCGGCGCCACCCGGGTGCCCGAGTGTGGGGTGCCCAGCGTGACCAGCGTGCGGACGCGGACGTCGCCGCCCAGCCGTTGCACGTAGTAGCGCGCGATCAGGCCGCCCAGGCTGTGCCCGACGACGTCGACCTGCACGCTGCCCGTGCGCTCGCAGATCTCCTCTATGTGGCGGCCGAGCAGCTCGGCCGCCGTCCGTATGTCACAGGTCAGCGGCGAGTAGTTGAGCGACTCGACGCGATGCCTGCCGTGCTGCGCGAGGCTGCGGCGCAGCAGGACGAACACGGAGCGGTTGTCGATGAAACCGTGCAGCAGCACCACCGGCGGCTGCGCCTGGGTGGGCAGCCGGGCGGGATCCTCGGACCCCGCGGGCAGCGCGGGACGTACCGGGCCGCGGCGCTCCTGCGCGATCCCTGAGGGGTACAGGAGCAGATGCCCCGCGAGGATCGCGAGGTCGAGGGCGGTCGCCTTGAGCAGGGTCAAGGACAGGCCGGCCAGTCGGCCCGGCAGGCTCGTGAGGTCCGGCAGCCCGGGAATGCCCGGGAGAGGCGGCAGGTCCGGGAGCAGACGCTGGCACAACGGTAGAAAGGGCTGCAGTGCCCGGGTGACCTTCATGGCCGACCTCCTGTCGGCACGCTGAGGACTTCTCTGTCCCCCGTGTGCCCTCGTGGAAGTCGCTGTCGAGGAGGTCGATCGGGCACGGCGGGGTGCGGAGCGGATGCGGCCCGTGGCTCGGAGTGCGTACGCCCTGTGCGACGTTGCACCGTCGACGTGAGGAGGATCCCTGCCCGGTGTGGCGACCGGCTCCCCGCTGTCGTGCCTTACCTGCTCTACATGACCATCGTGCCTGTCGATGCGCCGTACCGCCACGCAGCGCGGGCTGCGACGCGACGAACGGCGACCTCTCAGCGGCTCCCTCTGCGCCTCGAACCCCCCTGGGACAGGGTGCGAACGGTGCGCGGTGAACGTGTCCCTCCGTGTGATTTCCCCCTCGGTCAGCACCGCGAAACTGCCGGTTGCGGGATGCTGGCGATAACGTTCGTTCACTTTCCCCCGGGCGGTGTGGCACGGGGTGTCCGTGGCCTCGAGGATGGACACAGTCGCTCGAGGACGGACGGAGTCGCTTCATGGAGGCAGTGATGGGTGTGGCAGCCGGTCCGATCCGCGTGGTGGTCGCCAAGCCGGGGCTCGACGGCCACGATCGCGGGGCCAAGGTGATCGCGCGGGCGCTGCGCGACGCCGGCATGGAGGTCATCTACACGGGGCTCCACCAGACGCCCGAGCAGATCGTCGACACCGCGATCCAGGAGGACGCCGACGCGATCGGCCTGTCCATCCTCTCCGGGGCCCACAACACGCTCTTCGCTGCGGTGATCGAGCTGCTGAAGGAGCGGGACGCGGCGGACATCCTGGTGTTCGGCGGCGGGATCATTCCCGAGGCGGACATCGCGCCGCTGAAGGAGAAGGGCGTCGCCGGGATCTTCACCCCCGGGGCGACCACCGCGTCCATCGTGGAGTGGGTACGGACCAACGTCCGACAGTCCGCGCAGGCGTGAGCCCCTCGGGGGTCAGCAGCCCTCGCAGGCACGATCTCCGGCAGGGGCGAGCCCGCGTGGGCGTGAGCCCGGGCAGGCGTCAGCCCGGCTGGGCGTGAGCCCCGGTCTGCGCCGGCCGTGCAGGACGCGCCTGCGGCGTTCGGGTCGGCGGTCGCTCCGGAACCGGTCAGGCGCCCCGGCCCCCGGGCGTCGGCGGTCGCTCCGGGACCGGTCGGGCGCTTCGTCCCCCGGGCGTCGGCGGTCCGAGTTCCTCCGCCATCAGCGCCCGCAGCCGCAGTGTCCTGCCCAGCCGCTGGAACGCCTCCGCCCAGTAGCCGCCCGCACCCGGCGACGCGTCCTCCGGTTCGTCCGGCACCGCGAGGAGGGCATCGAGCCGGGATGCCTCCGCGGGGTCGAGGCAACGCTCGGCGAGACCCATGACGCCGCTGAAACTCCACGGGTAACTGCCCGCGTCCCGCGCGATGTTGAGCGCGTCGACCACGGCTGTGCCGAGCGGCGCCGCCCACGGCACGGAGCAGACGCCGAGCAGCTGGAACGCCTCCGACAGACCGTGCGCCGCGATGAACCCGGCCACCCAGGCGGCCCGTTCGGACGACGGCAGCGTGCCCAGCAGCTTCGCCCGCTCGGCGAGGGACACCGCCCCCGGCCCGCCCGCGCCGGGCGAGGACGGCGCGCCGAGCAGCGCCCGCGACCAGTCGGAGTCCCGCTGGCGGACGGCGGCCCGGCACCAAGCCGCGTGCAGTTCGCTCAGCCAGTCGTCGGCCACCGGAAGCGCCACGATCTGCTGCGGTGTGCGGCCGCCCAACCGGGCCGGCCAGGTGGCGAGCGGGGCCGCCTCCAGCAACTGGCCGAACCACCAGGACCGTTCCCCGCGGCCGGGCGGGGCGTGCGGCGACACGCCGTCGCGTTCCATGGCCGCGTCGCACTCGTGGGGCGCCTCCACCAGAAGGGTCGGCGTGTCCTGGGTGTGGTCGACGGCCACGCACGCGCCGGCCCGGACCGCCATCCGCCCCGCGAGCGCCGAGCCCGGCAGCGCCGACAGCAGTTCCGCGGCCGTGGCCCGCACGTTGCGGCTTCGGTCCGCCAGCGCCTGTTCCAGGAACGGCTCGTCGCGCGGGGCGAGGCCGGTGCGAAGCGAGTCGAGGAACATCAGCCGGTCCTCGGCGCGCTCCGTCGACCAGGTGGCCGCGAGCAGTTCCCGGGCCGCGTCGGGGTCACGGGAGCGGATGGACGCGAGCAGGGCGACCCGCTCGGCGAACAGGCCCTCCTGCCAGAGGCGCCCGGTGCGTTCGGCCTCCGCCGGGCCCGGCAGCGCCGGGCCGCCGCCCGGCGTCGCACGCAGGGCGAACCGCCAGTCCGGGTTCAGCCGGGCCAGCCACAGGGCGCGCGGACCCGCGAACTCCAGTGCCACGGGCCGCAGGTCGGTACGCGCGCGTGCCGCGTCGAGCAGCGCGGGGAGGGATTCGGCGGGTGCCGCGAACCCGCGCGCGTTCACCGCCGTCAGCCACTGGGGCAGCAGCTCCATGAGGTCCGGTGAGGCGCCTCTGCGGCCTCCCGCGCCCGCGCCGGGGCGGTCGGCCAGGAGCAGGGCGAGTCTGCGGGCCGCCGCCCCGGGCAGCGGCGGACGGGGGTCCTCGGCGGCCGGTTCCGGGCGGGGAGCAGCGCGGCCGGGGCGCAGGCCGGCGCGCCGGCGTACGGTCTCCGCTGCCGCCGCGTCCAGCAGGACCGTCGGCGCGCCCCGGCCCGGGGCCGCTCCCGGGGGTGTACGGCGGTCCGTGCCGAGGAGGGCCGCGGTGATCAGCTCGTCCCAGGCGGAGGCCGTGGGCAGAGGCGAGGAGGTATTCATGAGACTCCTTTCTGCGGACCCTGCGGACCCTGCGGACCCTGCGGACCCTGCGGACCCTGCCGGTCCTGACGGCTCTGTGGACGAGGCGTTCAGCACAGCCGCACCGCCTCTCCCGGGCCCTCCGGCCAGGCCGTCAGCGGGGTGAAGCCACGGTGGCCGCACTCGCCGAAGACCCGGACGGGCGCGCCGCCGGAGAGGGCCGCCAGACGCCACAGCCCGGGCCGGGCGAGCGCGGTGGAGGTGAGCGGCAGAGCCGTGCCGCCCTGTGCGTCCGCCAGTTGCCAGGAATCGCCGTCCGGGATGGGGACGACATCGGCCAGCGTCACCGGGACCGACTCCTGCCAGGGGTCGCGGCGCAGGGACTCGCCGTACCGGGCGGCCGCCTCGCGGGTCGACACGCCCGGGGGTCTGGCGCCGGTCGGGGCCGGCGGCGTGAACTGCTCGCCGAGAGCCGCCCGTTGCTGACCCCCGCCGGGATATGCGGACAGTTCGGCGTCCAGCGCGAGGCCCACGGGCAGGGTGAGCTCGGGGGCCCGGCCGGCGGCGCCGTAGGAGAGAAGGAGCGCGGTGCGGCCCGTGGTGGCCCCGTACAGCCAGATGCGGCGGGTCGTCAGTTTCGGGTCGGGCGTGTCGTACTGGGCGAGCACCAGCCACTGGTCGCGGACCGGTGGGCCGTCCGCGGACGAGGGCAGGCCCACGCGGGTGCGGACCGTCGCCGCGAGGTCCGGCGGCAGCCGCTCACGGTGCAGCCAGCCCTGGTCGAGGAGGTGCAGCAGCGCGCACTCCTCCAGCAGCCGCACCGGCCAGCCCGGTCCGGTCGCCGGAATGGCGCCCAACTCCCGCACCCGCGCGGCCAGTCCGGGCGCCTGAGCGTCGACCATGCGGGCCGCCGTCTCCTCCCACAGCCCGTAGCCGGCCTGTTCGGCGCCGGCGAGCCCCGAGCGCAGGAGGTCGGCGAGCCGCTCCTCCAACTCCGTGACCCCGCCGGTGATCCGCTCGGCGCGGCGCTCCGCCCGTCGCCGCGCCCCTTCCGGGTCGCCGGGGCCGGTCGCGGAACCCTCCGGCTCCGCCTCCCGTTTCTCCTGTGTGCGCCGGCGCCCCGCGACCCACTGCTCGGCCCACTCCGGCTCCCGCCCCGCCGGTACCGCTTCCTCTCCGCCCGACCAGAGGAGCAGCAGCCCGAGCGCGTGTTTGCACGGGAACTTACGGCTCGGGCAACTGCACGTGTACGCCGGACCGGAACCGCCTACCGCGTCCGCGACGTCGACGGCCGTCCGGTACGGCGTGCCGCCGCCGCCCCGGCACAGGCCCCACACCATTCCCTCCCGCGAGCTGCCCGTCCCCGACCACGGGCCGGGCGCGGCGAGTTTGCTTCCCGCTTTGCGTGACGCGGAGTCAGGCGCCAGTGCCAGCACCTGGTCCGTGGTCCAGCGCACCCCCTGCTCAGTCATGCCACCGACGGTAGGTCCCCCCACTGACAATCGGTCCGCCGAACCCCGGACGAACCCGCCCGTGGCGACGTTTTCGCAGGTCGGATCGCATTGTCAGTGGCGTGGTGCACGGTGGACACCAGATCCGAACCGGCCGAGATGGAGGGGGCCTCAGCCATGTCTGTGTCCGTAGATCCGACGTCCGTCGACCCGAGTGCGAACAGGCCGGCCGATGCATTGCGCCCGCACGCCGAGGAGGCCTTCGCGGCCGAACTCGCAGCGCTGGCCGCACAGGACGACCGGCCGCGTCCGGCCCGCTGGAAGCTGTCGCCGTGGGCGGTGGCCACCTATCTCCTCGGCGGCGTCCTGCCCGACGCCACGGTGATCTCGCCCAAGTACGTGGGGCCGCGCCGCCTCGTCGAGGTCGCCGTCACCACCCTCGCCACCGACCGCGCCCTGTTGCTGCTCGGC
Organism: Streptomyces sp. SAS_272; assembly: GCF_052543235.1. Classification (NCBI taxonomy): domain Bacteria; kingdom Bacillati; phylum Actinomycetota; class Actinomycetes; order Kitasatosporales; family Streptomycetaceae; genus Streptomyces; species Streptomyces sp. SAS_272. Next base: position 235,635 of record NZ_JBMNDR010000004.1, read on the forward strand.
GTCCCGGGAACCGCGAAGACCTGGGTCTCCGAGCACCTCGCCGCCGCGGTCAGCGGCGACTCGACGCTGCTGGTGCAGGGCACCGCGGGCACCCCGGAGGAGGCGATGCGCTACGGCTGGAACTACGCGCAGCTGCTCGCGCACGGGCCGAGCCGTGACGCGCTGGTGCCCAGTCCCGTCATGCGGGCCATGGCGGAGGGGGCGACGGTACGGGTGGAGGAGCTGACCCGCATCCCGGCCGACGTGCAGGACACGCTGATCACCGTCCTCTCGGAGAAGACGCTGCCGATACCGGAGTTGGGACAGGAGGTGCAGGCCGTCCGGGGGTTCAACCTCATCGCCACGGCCAACGACCGCGACCGCGGGATCAACGAACTGTCCAGCGCGCTGCGCCGGCGCTTCAACACGGTGGTGCTGCCGCTGCCGGAGAGCGTCGAGGCCGAGGTGGACATCGTCGCGCGGCGCGTCGACCAGATCGGCCGGTCCCTGGAGCTGCCGGCGGCACCGGAGGGCATCGACGAGATCCGCCGGGTGGTGACGGTCTTCCGCGAACTGCGCGACGGCGTCACCTCCGACGGCCGGACGAAGGTGAAGTCGCCGAGCGGCACGCTGTCCACCGCGGAGGCCATCTCCGTCGTCACGAGCGGGCTGGCGCTGGCCGCGCACTTCGGCGACGGCGTGCTGCGGCCGGGGGACGTGGCCGCGGGCATCCTCGGCGCCGTCGTCCGCGATCCGGCGGCCGACCGGGTCGTCTGGCAGGAGTACCTGGAGGCGGTCGTGCGCGAACGCGTCGGCTGGACCGACTTCTACCGCGCCTGCCGGGAGGTGAGCGCGTGAACGGGAACCACGGGAAGGGGGTCGGCGCCGGAAGCGGGAGGAACGACGGGCGCGGCCGGGGCAACCGGAGCGGCCGGAACCACGTCAACGAAATGACCTGGTCGTTCGTGCACACAACGGGGAGGGTGACGGTGAACGACGACACGAAGTGGCCCTGCGGGTGAAGAGTGACCGCGTGCCAG